>NZ_MDDT01000088.1:0-1560 GCF_001854815.1 Mesorhizobium sp. LCM 4576 | reverse complement strand
GCGGAGTGTCGGGACGCCACCAGCGCTATCGGCACCGAGGTGACGTACCTCGCAAGCCGAGCCAAGCGGCTTTCCGATTTCGAACCGCAGGGCCTGGYGAACCTGGTGAACGGTTTCAGCAAATGGCCGAGCCAGGCGAAGTGTCGGAAAGCCACTAGCGCTATCGGCACCGAGGTGACGCGCCTTGCAGGCCGAGCCAAGCGGCTCTCCGATTTTAGCCCGCAGGGCCTGTCGAACCTGGTCAATGGCTTCGGCAAGTACCCGGAAGAACAGGATTTGCGCCAAGCTGCGGCGGATATCGCCGCCGAGATCGTTGGCCGCGCCGGCCAGCTCAATAGATTTCCACATCAAGAGTTGGCTAATCTGGTGAACGGGTTCGGCAAATGGCCCGAAGACATCGACATGCGCCATGCTACCGTTGCCATTGCCGGCGAGATCGTTGCGCGTGCCAAAGAGCTCGGCGGATTCACTGATCAACATCTGGCGAACCTGGCGAACGGTTTCAGCAAGTGGCCCGAACAGACGCGCGAGGCGACGGTTTCCATTGCGGGCGAGGTCGTTACCCGAGCCGGCGAGCTTAACAGATTTGGGTATCAAGAGTTGGCCAACCTGTTGAACGGTTTCAGCAAGTGGCCCGAACAGACGCGCGAGGCGACCATTGCCATCGCGGGCGAGATTGTTGCCCGAGCCGGAAAGCTCAAGGAATTTGCGAATCAAGAGTTGGCCGATCTGGTGAACGGTTTCAGCAAGTGGCCGGAGCAGGCAAGCACGCGCGAGGCGATGATCGCCATCGCCTCTGAGCTCAGTTGCGCCGCCAACCGATTGCGCGGTTTTCCTGGTCAGGAACTGGCCTATCTGATCAATGGCTTCAGCAAGTGGCCGCAAGAGCCAGGCATGCGCCAGGCGGCGGTCGCCATCGCCGGGGAGATCGCCTCCGGTGCCGACAAAATCAGGGGATTTACCCATCAGCAGCTGGCCATACTGGTGAACGGTTTCAGCAAGTGGCCGCTGGAGGAGCGAAATCGGCAAGCCACGGCCGCCATCGGCGGCGAGGTTCTTCGCCGCGCCGATCACCCAAATGTCGGGCTCTCCGACTTTGCTCCGCTGAGCCTGGCCAATTTGGTGAATGGCTTCAGCAAATGGCCGCAAGAGCCAGGCATGCGCCAGGCTGCAGTTGCCATGGCTGGGGAGATCGCTTCCCGCGTCGGCAAAATCAAGGGATTTAGTCATCAGCATCTGGCGGTCCTGGTGAACGGTTTCGGCAAGTGGCCGCAAGAGGAGCGCAATCGGCAGGCCGCGGTCGCCATTGGCGAGGAGGTCCTTCGCCGCGCCGACCGCCCGGATGTCGGGCTCTCCGATTTTACGGCGCAGGATTTGGCGCTCCTGGTGAACGGCTTCGCCAAGTGGACGCAAGAGCCGGTGTGCTATCAGGCTCTGGGGGAGATCGCCCGCGGTCTAGGCCCCAAGGGCCGTCGCTTCGGCGCGTTCGCGACGCCACGGCTTGCGATGGTCGCGAATGGTCTGGCGCGGGGTATCCTGCAGGGCGAGGAAGCCGGGGAG
>NZ_MDDT01000087.1:0-1725 GCF_001854815.1 Mesorhizobium sp. LCM 4576 | reverse complement strand
CGCGGCTCTCTTGAATTCCAAACAGGGCAAACATAGAAGCGAACTTCTCTGCCGCCAGCGGCGCACCGCCCTCGTTCGTGGGCCGTATATAGTCGCCACCTCATCGAACTGTCAACAGCCTAGATCACTCTTTTTTCGATTTCTCGTGGAGATATCCCCGGCGGTAAAAATGGTGAGCTGGCTTGGTTCATTCTTGGCCGCGTTCCGCCGCCGACCATGCCGGCGATAGCAGCCACAATCGCTCTGCCGAGCGGACACGTTCAACCCAAAGATCGCCCGCAGCACTTAGCCGAATGTCGACCGCGGCGCCCGACTGAACCTCGATTTAAAGCCGTTCTTCGAGCAATTCGGGCGTGATGTTCCGGCCGGCGTAGAAGATGCCCAGGATCAGCACACGCTCGCCGTCGACCGCGAAAACGATACTGACCGCGCGGCGATAGCCGATGATCCGCAACCTCGGCATGATCTCCACCCGCTCGGTGCCGCGCTGTGGAAATGTCGACAAGCCCAGGCAATGATCGCGGATGCCCGAGACAAAATTCCAGGCAACCGCCGGCGACRCACGCTCGGCTATATCCTCATAGAGTTGTTCGAGCTCGGCTTCCGCTTTAGCGTGGAAGACAATCCGGTATTCCATTCCCTACTTGGCTTTCGCCTGCCGTGCGCGATGACGGGCCTCCAATCGGGAAAACACCGTTTCAGCCGGGATTCCCTTTGCCGGATCCCGCTGGAGCTCGGCCATGCGCGACGGGATCTCCTCCCGCAGCCACTTCTCCCGCTCCGCCTCAAAATCCTCAAGCATGCGCAGGCCCGCGCGGACAACCTCGCTGGCATTGTTGTAGCGGCCCGATTCGAGTTGCTTCCTGATGAAGCGCTCATAATGCTCGTTCAAAGCGTAGTTAGGCATCGGAGTCTCCCGGAAAATATCGAGCCAGGCGCGAAGCATAGCAACAGATAGCAAAAATTGACAGCTTGATTGATTCGGACGCGCCTCATACTTAGCGATTCGATGGAAGACTCCACCGAAGCGGGCGGCAGTCGGAATGTCGATCAAGCACGCCGGCGCCGATCGAGGATCGCGACGACGCGTTTTAGCCGGGTGTATCTACCGGCTCAGCGGGCGGCCCATGCCAGTCCGCGGCGCAGGATGGTGCGCATCTGCGGCACCTCGAACTCCGCTGCCACATGACCCAGCGAGGAATAGAACACCCGCCCCTTGCCGTGTCTGCGCTTCCACACCACCGGCATGACGACGCCATCGATCCACGGCGCATATTCGCCGGAGAAGGTGGTCGTCGCCAGCACTTCATTCGACGGGTCAACATGCATGTAATATTGTTCGGAGCGGTAGGGGAAATCGTCGATGCCTTGCATGATCGGGTCGTCGCGCCGCATCACCTTTACATTATAGTCGATGATGTTGCCCGGATGCGCGACCCATTGCCCGCCGCACATGAACTGATAATCGGGCGATTCGCGAAAGGCATCGCCCATGCCTCCATGATAGCCGCCAAGGCCGACGCCGTTTTCGAYCGCTTTCGTCAGGTTGGCCTCTTCCGCCTTGGTGAGCTTGGACATCGTGTAGATCGGCACGATGAGGCTGAGCTCGGCGATCGCCGGGTCGGCGAAGACCGCGGTCGTGTTCTCGACACGCACGGCAAAGCCTTCTTCCTCGAGCATCGCCTTGACGGCACGAGCGCCGGCTTCGGGTTCGTGGCCCTCCCA
>NZ_MDDT01000086.1:0-2875 GCF_001854815.1 Mesorhizobium sp. LCM 4576 | reverse complement strand
ACGGCCGTGATCGCGTCAAGCTCGAACAGCAGCCCGACATTCGGGTCGCCCGAGACGATGCGCCCGGCGAGGAAGACTCCGGCCAGCGCCGCGAAGCAGGAGCAGATCACATACGCGAGCACGATGTTGCGCCGGTCGGCGATGCCGAAATTATGCGCCGCATCCTCCACGCCGGACGACACGCCGCCGCCGATCGCAAAAAGGTGCAGCCCGAAGCGGGAGCCGTAGAGCAGCTTCCAGGCGACCGCGAGTATGAAGATGCCCCAGAACACGGGCATYGGTACCCCGAGGAAGGACCCGGCCACGGCGCTGATGACGATATCCGGCACCGTGCCGCCCGAAACCGGCCGCAGCACCCGCGTGATCCCGAGCAGAATGTACTGCGTCGACAGCGTCGCGATGATCGGATGCACGTTGAAGCGGGTGATGATGAAGCCGTTGCTGAAGCCGACCAGCGCGGCCAGCACGAACACGGCCGGGATCAGCACCCAGGCGGGTCCGCCGAGCGCGAGCACCGCCGTCGTGAAGCTGATCATCGACCCGACCGAAAGGTCGAGCCCGCCGAGCAGGATGACGAACATCTGGCCGACCGCCGTGATGACGAGCGGCATCGCCTGCGGCACCAGATTGAGCAGGTTTTCCCCGTTGAGGAACTGCGCCGTCTCGAGGCTGAGCCAGAGCGCGATGGCCAGCGCGATCAGCAGGGGCAGCATCCACATGCCCTGCCGCGATCCTCTCGCGCTCATGAGGCGCCTGCTGATGGCTGTCATCGGCGCTCACCTCCCGCCCCATTCGCCTCCCCGTTGGCGCTGAGCGCGGCGTCGAGGATGTTGTGCTCCGTGGCGTCGGCCGCCGGCATTTGCTTCACGATCGTGTCGTTGTGGACGACGCAGATGCGGTCGCAGAGCCCGATCAGCTCGACCGTCTCGCGCGACAGCACAAGCACCGCGCCGCCTTTCTTCGCGAAGTCGCGCAGCAGCCGGTAGATCTCCGATTTTGCGCCGATGTCGACGCCGCGCGTCGGTTCCTCGACGAGCAGGATGTCGATGTCGGCGGCAAGGTAGCGGCCGAGCAGCACCTTCTGCTGATTGCCGCCGGACAGCGTGCCGACGGCGGCGCCCGGGCCGCTGGCCTTCACGGCAAGGCTCGACATGGTGTCGGCGATCTGTCGCTGATAGCCGGCGGCCAGCGCCAGCTCCGACCGTTTCGAATGGAGCGCTGCGGCAATGTTGTGCGCCACGGAAAGGCCGAGGAAGAGCCCGTCTTCCTTGCGATCCTCCGGCACGAAGCCGACGCCCATCGCCTGCAGCCGGCGCACGCCGCCGCCGGGCGACACCGGCAAGGGCAGCGACTTGCCCTTGATCGCCACACGGCCGGCGAAGGGATGGTACTGACCGACCAGCGAGCGCATGAAGCGTTGCTGGCCCTGCCCCTCCAGGCCGGCCAGCGCGACGATCTCGCCACGGCGCAGCTCCAGCGAAAACGGTTTCGAGCGCTCGGTGATGCGGAAATCCTCGACCGAAAGCATAGCGGGGCCAGGGGYATCGCCACGCTGGGGGAAGAGGTCGGCGAGCTCGCGGCCGACCATCATCGCGATCAGCGCAGCCGGCGTCATCTCGGCGAGCGATCTGGTGCCGACGAGCTCGCCGTCCTTTAGAACCGTGACGGTGTCGCAAATGGCGAAGATCTCATCCATGCGGTGCGAGATGTAGACCACCGCCTTGCCCTCATCCTTCAGCCTGCGGATGTGGCGGTTCAGCACCTCGACATCGGCGGCATTGAGCGCGGCCGTCGGCTCGTCGAGGATGAACACGCTGGCGTCGGTCATGATGCCGTGYGCGATCTCGACGAACTGCCGTTCCGCGATGCTGAGCATCGAGACCAGCGTGCCCGGATCGAGYGTGAGGCCGAGCTCGGCAAGCRCCTTGCCCGCCTCGCGCCGCATGCGCCGATGGTCGACCCCGCCGAAAGYGGTGGTCGGCTCCCGGCCGAGAAACATGTTTTCGGCGATCGTCAAATTGGGCAGCAGCGACAGTTCCTGGAACACGGTCGAGATGCCGGCTTCCAGGGCATCCTTCGGTCTGTGGAAGGCGACCTGGCGCCCGTCGAGYAGGATGGCGCCGCTATCCGGCTGGTGGACACCGGCGAGGATCTTCATCAGCGTCGATTTGCCGGCGCCATTCTCGCCCATCAACGCATGGACGGAGCCGGATTGGAGTCCGATCGAGACGCCCTTCAGCGCCGCCGTGCCGGCGAACGCTTTTCGGATATCCGACATTTCGACAAGGGTCTTCACGAAACAAGCACCGCTGTGTTCGGGGAGTTCCGTGGCGCGGGCCTGCGTTGCAGCCGCCCGCGCCACCATGGCGCCGCCTTTATTTCTTGGCGTAGAACTCCTTGAGCTTGTCTTCGGGCAGCTCCGACGGCCACCAGACATTGGCCGAGAGATCGTCGCGATAATATTTCTTGACCTTCTCGATATCCCAGCCGGGCGGGTTGTAGTCGTAATGCTTCTTCAGCTCCTTGCCTTCGAGCAGGGCAACGGCGGCGCGGATGCCGGCCGCGCCCTGGGCCGGGCTGTATTCCGCCGAGATCGACTTGAAGCCGTCGGCGATCCACTGGCCGAAGAAGYCGTTGTTGCCTTCGCCGGTGATCGGCGGGATCTTGGCGCCGAACTGCTTGAAGACGTCGACGCAGGCGCGCGTCATGTCGGCGCCGGAAGACCAGATGCCGTCGACCTCGGGATTGTTCAGGTAGAGCGTCTCGCAGAGCTTCTTGGCCTTGTCGTACTGCCAGTCGCCATGCTCCTCGGCGATGATCTTGACGTCGGTTCCCTTCAGCGCCTGCAGCAGGCCGTTGWAGCGGTTGGTGTCTT
>NZ_MDDT01000085.1:0-3582 GCF_001854815.1 Mesorhizobium sp. LCM 4576 | reverse complement strand
GAACCGTCCGCGCAGCGTGGTGGCGGTCGGCGACCTCGCCGATCTCGACGACGTCTCGCCGCCGCCCGACTCCGATGCCGACAGCCCGGAGGCTGCACTGATCGCCAAGGCGAATTCGGCGGCGGTTGAAGCGGCGATCGCCAGGCTGCCGCAAGCCTTCCGCGAAACGGTGGTGCTGCGCGACATCAACGGTCTCAGCTACCGCGAGATCGCCACCATGCTCGGCGTGCCGCAAGGCACGGTGATGTCGCGCCTGGCGCGGGCCCGCGGCCTGTTGATGACGGAACTTGGAGGGCGCCATGAGCCCGCATGAAATTAGCCCGCATGAGGATGGATTGCCGCAAGACCCGCAGGATATGAAGCTAATGATCCACGCTCTTGTCGATGGCGAGCTCGACGCCGCGGCCGCTTTGGCGGTCGAGCGGCGCATGGCCGCCGATCCGGAGCTTGCCGCCGAACATGCGCGCCTGGTGGCGCTGCGCGGCGCTCTCGCCAACGTGCAGCGCCCCGTCGTGAGCGACGATTTCCTGGCGCGCATCGYGGCCATCGCCGAGGTCAAAGGCGCCGAGGAGGACGACGTAACCCAGCCCGTAGCCGTGACGGCGGGACCTCAGCAATCCGCGCAACAGCAGCAAGGCAATGTGATCGCCATGYGGCCGCGCGCGGCACGCTGGTTCAACTCCTTCGACTGGCGCCAGATGGCGGCCTCGATCGCGCTGACGGCTGTTCTCGCCAGCGGCGCGACGCAGTGGCTGACGACGGCGGACAACGGGTCCGACAGTTTCGCGGTCGCGGTCGCCAACGGCCATCGCCGCAGCCTGCTGGCGGCGACGCCGGTCGACATCGTCTCGTCCGACCGCCATACGGTGAAGCCGTGGCTCGACGGCCGCATCGGCGTGTCGCCGGCGGCGCCCGACATGGCCAAGGACGGTTATGCGCTGATCGGCGGCCGCGTCGAGGTGATCGGCGACAAGCCGATGCCGGCGCTGGTCTACCGCCATCACGAGCATCTGATCACGCTGGTGGCCGAGCCCCGGCAGAACGAGGCCAAATCGGTGCCGGTGGCGGACGACCTCTCGGCAGGGGGCTTCCTCCTGGTGCATTGGACGGACGATGCCTTCTCCTACTGGGCGATCTCGGACGCCGAACGCCCGGCGCTGGACGATTTCGTCGCGCGTTTCCGCGCGGCGATCATCGCCAATCCGGCGGCCGGCAGCCCAGGCTAGGGAAAGGAAACGTCTTTATCGGSCCTAATCGCGCCGAAACATCTGCCCCGGTTGCGCCGGCCCCTTGGCGTACAAGTGATAAGTCACGGTCGACTTTGGTATGTTATACACGCTGCGTTCCGGGGCGGATACGAGTCGATGGATCAGGAAAGACTTCTGGCCGCAGTCCTCTTGGCCGATGTCGTGGGCAGCGTGCCGCTCTATGAGCGCATCGGCGACGATGCCGCCCTGCGTCAGGTCTCGGATTGTCTCGACGCGATACGCGGGATCGTCGCCCAGCACGGCGGCGACTTCATCTACTCGAAGGGCGATGACGTGCTCAGCCTGTTCGAGACACYGGAGGCGGCGTTGAGGGCCGTCTGCCAGATTGGCAGCGAATTGACGAAAGAGCCCTTGATCGCCCGGATCGGATTGCATTTCGGGGCGGTCATTCGCGCGCGGGGCGCGGTATTCGGCGACGTTGTCAATGTCACCGCGCGGTTGTCCACCACGGCCAACCCCGGGGAGGTCCTGATCAGCCAGAGCTTCTTCGAAGCCCTTTCCGCGGGCAGCCGCGGTAGCTTGCGGCTCCTCGACAAAATGGCCTTCAAGGGAAAGCAGGAACTCTTCGATGTGTATACTCTGGGGGGCGACGATGGGACCCCCGCCACGCACGTCGCCAGCCGTGGCACTTTTGTCGAGAGGCGTTTCGCCCCGCCGCAGATCAATCTGGTCATCCGCTATGGAGATCAGGTGCGACCCTGCCGAAACAACGAACTGGTGACGATCGGCCGATCGCCGGAATGCGATATCGTCGTCCAGCGGCCCTGGGTCTCAAGACACCACGCAACCTTCACCATTTCGAATGGCAAGGCCAGGCTTGTCGAGCGAAGCTCGTCGGGCACATTTGTGTCGATGGGGCCCGGCGATGAAGTATTCGTGCGCCGCGAGGATATCCTCCTCTTCGGCTCCGGCGTTATCTCGCCTGGACGCAGATCGTCCCTCGGCGACGCCCAGATCCTTCACTACGAAATTATCCCGGGCTGACCGGGCCGACTGGGCGGGCGACGTCAAGCGGCCGCACCGCCGGCCCGATATCACCTGCAGGTGTTGCCGCCAGGTAGCGAGACGCGGTGACGATAAATGTTACTCCACCATGAACCGCGAGCTGAAGGGCAGGCCCGCCGCGCCCACCGCCTTGGGCGAACGCTCGATGTTGCCGGCTATGGCGGCTATGCCCGGCATGGCCTGCTCGAGTTCCCGGCAGATCGCCTTGCAGACCGCCTGGGGCGCGTAGGAGGACAGGACGACCGAGGTGATCGGAACGAACTGCTTCAGAGCCGCGATCGACGACTTCATTTGCCCGACYAGCTCGCGCTGCCACGCGATCTCGGCCTCGCCGAATGACGGCCAGTCCGCGCCTCTTTCCCAGAGCTCGGACGTCTGCCTTCCTTGTCTGGTGATYTCCTGTTCGAGCCGCAGGATGCCGACGTCGAAGCTCACCGCGCCGGTGGTGTTGTAGATCTGGTGGTTGAGGACAAGGCGGCTGTGCAGGCGCGCGCCGAGATAGAAGAAAAGATAGTCCGAAAGGTGCTTGGCGACGCCGAACATGCTTTCGCCGCCGGCCGCCGCCGTGATGTCGTTCTGGACGTAGACGGGGTAACCGATCTCCCGTTCGACCTCTTCCTGCAAGGCGTCGAACCGCTCGCGGGCCGCCTTGGGAGTCAGCTCGAGCTCCATCTCGTCGCCCGGCAGGGCAAGGCCGATGCCGGCGATGCGCGAATGCAGATGCTGCGGCAGATCGGCGATGGCCTTGGCGATCGCGCTCATGAATTGCGGATGATTGGTGTCCTGCGCGGCAGCCGAGTACGGCAGCACCGCATGGGATCGGATCGAGCCGACGAAGTCGACGAGCACGACCTCCACCTGCCGGTGCCCGACGCTGATGCCGACGGAATAGGCGCCCTCGGGGTTGAGCGATAGCGGCACTGTCGGCGGYCCGACGCGCCCGCGCTGGGCTTCACCCTTGGCGATCAGCCCTTCCTGCTCGAGCGAACGGACGATAACGGACACCGTCTGCGCCGACAGGCCGGTCCGCTCGCCGATCTCGAGGCGGGTGATATCCTTGCTCTGGAGCAGCAGCGACAGCACGAGGCGCTCGTTGTAGCTGCGCACGCTGACGGCGTTGAGGCCGCTGGCGCGGTCCGCAATTCGCAGCGGGTTGGGCGGCGCAAAGCGCATGTCAGGCATGGTGCGTCCTCTCGCAATCGGTCGTGCGGGACACCCGTATGCCGCGTTTATCGTTCATCCGGCCACCCGATTGCTTCGACCTCGCGGGCCAGCGCACGGCCGAGCAAGGCATGCGCCTGTCCGTTGA
>NZ_MDDT01000084.1:0-3835 GCF_001854815.1 Mesorhizobium sp. LCM 4576 | reverse complement strand
CGGCGGCCGGGTGTATTCCGATTCGCGCGAGCCGATCTCCAACTTGGCCGTCGCCTTATAATAAGGCGTCGCGAGCCAGGCCAAAGCGAAGGCGAGCCCGGTGACCGCGAGGGTCACGAGAACAATACGCAGCCAGTTTCGCGCCAGGCTGGCGAAAAGCTGTCTCAGGTCGACATCGACATCAGCGGCCGCGGACTGAACGGACATGCATCCTGCTCCGAACTTTGAGTCGAGGATGGACCGTAAACAACTATGGTAACTCACCCGTTAAGATCAGAACGCATGCTTATTAGAGAACACTCAAAGAAGATTGCTCGAAAGCAATAGAACAATTGGTTTTTTGCCGATCGGCGCGGTCCCAGACCACGCTCCTTTACCGCCCATTAACCCTAACAGGATGATAACGGTCGCACTTTCCTGGGGTTGTGCCGCGGCTTGCGGCAAGAGCGATGAAGGTTCCTGGCCGGTCATGAAAAGCACTGCTTCCCTCTTTCGCGCTTTGCTTGCCCTGTCGCTGCTCACCGGTTGCTCGAGCTACCGCCCGACGCCCGCCGCCTTTCACGAGGTGCTCGACCAGCCCTACCGGCTCGGCGCCGGYGACCGTGTCCGTGTCACGGTGTTCGAGCAGGACGGATTGACCAACACTTACAGCGTCGACCAGTCCGGCTATCTTTCCTTCCCGCTGGTCGGCGCGGTGCCGGCGCGCGGCCATACCGCGCAGCAGCTGGAAAAGGAGATCGCCGACAAATTGCGCCAAGGCTATCTGCGCGACCCCGACGTTTCGGTCGAAATCGACCGCTACCGGCCGATCTTCGTCATGGGCGAAGTGGGCGCTGCCGGCCAGTATTCCTATGTGCCGGGACTCACGGTGCAAAAGGCGGTCGCCATTGCCGGCGGTTTCACGCCGCGCGCCAATCAGGAGAGCGTCGACATCACCCGCGACATCAACGGCAAGGTGATGACCGGACGGGTGCTGACATCCGATCCGCTCCTGCCTGGCGACACCGTCTATGTCCGCGAACGCCTGTTCTGAAAATCCGTCGTGGCGGTGAATCTCAGGATCGTCCACTGCTTCCGCTCACCTGTCGGAGGAATCTTCCGGCACGTGCGCGACCTGACCGAGGCGCAGGTCGCCGCCGGCCATGCGGTGGGCATCGTCTGCGACTCGACGACCGGCGGCGACTACGAGGAGCGGCTGTTCGAGGCGATGAAGGACAGCCTCGCGCTCGGCATCCATCGCACGCCGATGCAGCGTCATGTCGGGCCGGGCGACCTCGCCTCGGCCTGGCGCACCTATCGAATCATCAAGGAATTGCGGCCGGACGTGCTGCATGGGCATGGCGCCAAGGGTGGCGCCTATGCCCGGCTGTTCGGCTCACTGTTGCGGGTTTCAAGGTCTCGCGTGGCCCGCCTTTATTCGCCGCATGGCGGCTCCCTCCACTATGACGAAACGACGGCGACGGGAAAGCTGTTCTTCGGCCTGGAGCGCTTCATGGCGCGCTTCACCGACTGCCTGCTGTTCGTTTCCGACTATGAGCGCAACACCTATCGCCGCAAGGTCGGCGAGCCGCCCATACCCAACACGCTTGTCTACAACGGCCTGCGCGCAGCCGAATTCGAACCGGTGACGACGGCGGCGAATGCCGCCGATTTTCTATACATCGGCATGATGCGCGACCTGAAAGGCCCGGATATCTTCATCGACGCCCTGGCCTTGGCCGGCAGCGCGTTGGGCCGTCCGTTGAGCGCCGTGATGGTCGGYGACGGCGACGACCTGCCGCGCTACCACGCACAAGTGGAGCGACTCGGGCTGAAGAGTCATGTCCGATTCCTGCCGCCCATGCCGGCGAGACAAGCTTTCGCTCTGGCCGGGTTGATCGTTGTGCCGTCCCGGGCGGAGGCGATGCCCTATATCGTGCTCGAGGCTTTGGCCGCCGGCATGCCGATGATCGCGACCGCGGTCGGCGGCATTCCGGAAATCTTCGGCGACGGCTCCCCTGCCCTCATCCGGCCGGATCCCGCGCAGCTCGCAGGCAAAATGGAAACAGTGTTCGGCGACCGCGACACGTACCGCAAGGCGATGCCGCAGACGGACGAGCTCAAGGCCCGGTTCGGAGCCGATGTGATGGCCGCCGAGATCGAGAAGGCCTATTTCGCCGCGCTGAACAAATAGCCGCGGCCGGCCCGACAGCTTCAAAACCACCGGTTGTTTCAAGTCTTTCTTAGCTCTCTTTTGCTATGCCGTTTCGCGAAGCTCGCGGACAGTTCCCATGAATGAGATCGRCCCCGCGCGCCGCTTTTCCATGGATGCGGTGCGCAATTACGATGCTCCCGCCGATGGCGGAAAGCCCGGCGGCATCAACGATGTGGCGCGCCAGGTCGCCTCGCAATACCGGCGCGATACGATGTCGCCGATCATGGTCAGCGGCGTGCTGCGCATGGTCGAGTTCGCGGTGCTCTTCCTGTCGGGGCTCGGCGTCTATTTCTACTATGTCGGCTTTTTCAGCTATCTGGCTTGGCAATATCCGCTGGCGATCGCGGCGACGTCGTTCCTGGCCGTGGTGCTGCTCGACGTCACCGACAGCTACCAGATCGCGGCGCTGATGCGCCCGCTTGCCAATTTCGGGCGGGTGCTGCTTGTCTGGGCCGGCAGTTTCGCGCTGATGGCACTCACAGCATTCGCCATCAAGGCGTCGGAAGACTATTCGCGGCTGCTGTTCGGCACCTGGTTCGTGGTCGGTTTCGCGCTGGTCTTCGGCCTGAGACTGGTGATGTCCAGGCTCATTCGCCGCTGGGCGCGCGACGGCCGTATGGAGCGCCGTGCCGTCATCGTCGGCGGCGGCAAGGCGGCCGAGCAGTTGATCCGCTCGGTCGAGAAGCAGCCTTACAACGACATCCGCATCTGCGGCATCTTCGACGACCGCAACGACAAGCGCTCGCCGCCGATCGTCGCCGGCTATCCGAAGCTCGGAACGATCTCGGAGCTCATCGAATTCGCCCRCATCGCGCGCATCGACATGCTGATCGTGTCGCTGCCGCTGACCGCCGAATCGCGCGTCTTGCAGCTTCTGAAGAAGCTCTGGGTGCTGCCGGTCGACATCCGGCTCTCGGCGCATTCGAACGCGCTGCAGTTCCGGCCGCGCGCCTACTCCTATATCGGCTCAGTGCCGATGCTCGACATCTTCGACAAGCCGATCAACGACTGGGATTCGGTCGCCAAGCGCGCCTTCGATATCGTCTTCTCGCTTGTCGGCATCATTCTCTTCTCGCCGGTGATGCTCGCCACCGCGATCGCCATCAAGCTCGACAGCAGGGGGCCGGTGCTGTTCAAGCAGAAGCGGCACGGCTTCAACAACGAGATCATCGAGGTCTACAAGTTCCGCTCGATGTATGCCGACCGGTCCGACCCGACAGCCAAGCAGACAGTGACCAAGAACGATCCGCGCGTTACCCGCGTCGGCCGCTTCATCCGCAAGACCTCGATCGACGAGCTGCCGCAGTTCTTCAACTCGCTCTTCGGCTCTCTGTCGCTGGTCGGGCCGCGCCCGCATGCCATTGCCGCGCAGTCGCACAACCTGCTCTACAACGAGGTGGTCGACGGCTATTTCGCCCGCCACAAGGTCAAGCCGGGCGTCACCGGCTGGGCGCAGATCAACGGATGGCGCGGCGAGATGGACACCAATGAAAAGATCCGCATGCGCACCGAATACGACCTCTATTACATCGAGAACTGGTCGATGCTGTTCGACCTGCGCATCCTGTTCCTGACGCCGGTCCGCCTGCTCAACACGGAAAACGCCTATTGAGCGCCATCGCCCATGAGCTGCCGCCGCGG
>NZ_MDDT01000083.1:0-942 GCF_001854815.1 Mesorhizobium sp. LCM 4576 | reverse complement strand
GGCTTCAGCAAATGGCCGCAAGAGCCAGGCATGCGCCAGGCTGCAGTTGCCATGGCTGGGGAGATCGCTTCCCGCGTCGGCAAAATCAAGGGATTTAGTCATCAGCATCTGGCGGTCCTGGTGAACGGTTTCGGCAAGTGGCCGCAAGAGGAGCGCAATCGRCAGGCCGCGGTCGCCATTGGCGAGGAGGTCCTTCGCCGCGCCGACCGCCCGGATGTCGGGCTCTCCGATTTTACGGCGCAGGATTTGGYGCTCCTGGTGAACGGCTTCGCCAAGTGGACGCAAGAGCCGGTGTGCTATCAGGCTCTGGGGGAGATCGCCCGCGGTCTAGGCCCCAAGGGCCGTCGCTTCGGCGCGTTCGCGACGCCACGGCTTGCGATGGTCGCGAATGGTCTGGCGCGGGGTATCCTGCAGGGCGAGGAAGCCGGGGAGKTSGCCGRACCMGCTTTGCTGAAGGAGCGGCTGCAGCAGCTGGCGCATTATCTYCACTATGCCGAGGACCGGCTGCAGCAGGCCGATGTCCTGGCCATCRCCAACATCTTCAAGGCCCTGAGCAAGGCGCAGTTGTCCGACGATCTGGGTGTGCTGGCAAAGCCGGGGCTGGACCGGCTGGAGGCGCTGCGCGCCACGCCCGCCTTCGAGCGCGACAACAACCTGGAGACCATGGGCAATCTGTGCGCCGCCCTGCTGCCGCTGGCGCGCAGCCCGCGGCCGGCGTTGCGCTGGCACCGCAGGCCGGCGCTGAACCTGCTCAATGCCATCCAGCCGGTGGTGGAGCGCAAGATCGAGGCGCATCTCGAGGCAGGCCAGGCCGAGCGCCACAGCGGCGCCAATGCAAGCCGCTGCCCGGCGCTGTCGATCTATCAGGTGCTCAAGACCCGCGCGGTGCTGGAGAAGCTCTACCGGCGGCCCTATGTCGAGGGCGACAAGCGCGCCTTGCGG
>NZ_MDDT01000082.1:0-761 GCF_001854815.1 Mesorhizobium sp. LCM 4576 | reverse complement strand
CATCAAGGTCGGCACGGACGCCTACAAGTCCGACACCGGGGCGCGGCTGTTCATGAAGAAGAGCGCCGATCTGCAGCGGCTCCTGCAGCAGGTCCCGGGCCTGAAGCCGGCGCCCTATGTCAAGGCGCTGGCGGCAACGCTGCACCAGGGCCGCTTCGACGTCGACGCCAGCCTGGCGGATCTGAAGGACAATCCGACGCTGGCGGCCTCGGTCATGGAGGCCTCGATCAAGCTTGCCGCCGCGAACGGCATCCTGCCCAGCCCCTTGGACGTCGCCGCCGCCGACGACCCCGCCGCCACGATCACGCTGAGCCGCGAGCAGGCCCTGGAGCGCGCCAGGAGCGCAGCCCAGCGCGCCGCGGCGGAAGAAGGCRCCATCACCGCCAACGCGCAAGCAGTCGCCGCGCTTTTGCGGCAGGCCGGCATCGAGGTGACCATGCCGCATCTCGAGCAGCGCCTGCGCGGGCGCGATTCGATGGCCGACGGGCTCACCGGCCAAAGCGTGAGCGCCGCGCCCGAGGCCCAGCTGCTCACCAATGCGGTGCGCCATGTCTTCGAGATCCCGGACGCGGCCCTGACGCGCGCCTTCAAGGCGGCCGTGCTGGCCTTCGAGGAGCGCGGCTGCAGCGAGRTCGAGACCACCAACTGGTTCAGGATGCGCACGCCGAGCTTCCTCGCCATCCGCACCGTGTTCAGCACCCCGCAGGGCTATCGCTTCGAGGTCGAGTTCCATACGCCGGCCAGCTACCAGGCCAAGCTCG
>NZ_MDDT01000081.1:0-4787 GCF_001854815.1 Mesorhizobium sp. LCM 4576 | reverse complement strand
GCCGTTGATGATGGCGTCGAGAGTTTCGGCCAGGTGACGTTGAGCGAACGACTATTGGGACGGCCATTTCATCATGGCCTGGCAGCAACATCAGTCCACTCGCCCACGAGATCCTACCGCGCGGCATTGTCGAACGGCACGTCGCCRGCCACCGTGTCGTGYGGAGCGCTGCCGCTGATCTTCTATTACCGACGGACTCGCTGCGCAAAACTGTTGTCTACCCCCGTGCTGTCAAAAGCCCGACCGGGCACCTATCGCAAGGACGACGGACCCACGTCAGATTCCGTACATTTGTGTCATCATCCTGCCAAGCTATAGCAAACCGAGATTTCATCAGCAGAGCTACCCTGCTGTTTCGAAACGATGTTTTTTGTTTGGCACGGTGCATGCTTCGCTGCTTGCAACGGTGCCAGGAACCTTGGTGATGTTTATTTTGGGCATGAAAAATGAATTTGGGGCTTAGCGGCAAGGTGGCGATGGTCGCCGCCGCCTCCAGCGGCTTAGGTTTGGCCACAGCCGAGGAGTTAGCCAACGAAGGCTGCCGTTTGTCCATCTGTGGGCGGGACCCGGGGCGGCTAGAAAGAGYGGTGGATCGGTTGCGCAGCAAAGGCGCCGAAGTGTTGGCGCGCGCGACCGATGTAACTGATTGTGCGGATGCAGCAACTTGGGTTGCCCAAACAGCAGAGTAWTTTCGGTGTATCGACATCTTGGTCACGAATTGCGGCGGCGTTTCTGCCGGACCGCCCTCGGCCATGACGCCTAAGGATTTCGACGATGCATTTGATCGAGTGCTGTTACCTTCGATAAATCTCGTTTCGGCTGCCTTGCCCTATCTGCGCCGCTCACCGGCGGGGCGAATATTGATGCTCGCTTCCGAGACTATTGTAAGGACCCCAGTACATTTCGCGCTATCGGGTGTAGCGCGAGCAGGCCTAGTGCCCTACTGCCACACGCTCGTACAAGAATTGTCGGGGGAGAGCATCACCGTAAACGTGCTCGCTCCTGGAGCACACAGCACCGCGGTTCACGAAGCCAATCGCCTCGGCGACCACGCCGAAGCCATCCGTGCGCTGGAGGACAGGACCCCGGCCCGACGCCTTGGCGATCCCTCAGAATTYGCCGCAGTCGCTGCATTCTTGGCCAGCGCCCGAGCGGCTTATGTCAGCGGCACCCTGATAGTCATCGATGGTGGCCTGAGTGCAACCGTCTGAACAATTCGTCGCGCTAGGAGCCTTCGCATGAAGGAAACCAGCACAACCACAGAACCAAGGCATTGTGGACCATTTTTAACTTTCCACGCATCYTTTCTAGGGTCTGCGAAGGCGAAGATTGGAAGCGCCGGCAAATCGACGGGTGGTGGCCGAATTTACCGGATTGAACCTGATCCAACGAGCGCCTTGTCGTCAGCCTGCCAATGGCGGTTGTGGAGTTCGAGTAGGCGACGGAGGAGMATCGCAATGTCTTCTACTACCATGGTGTGCATGGCGGGTGGAGTGTTGCCGCGCCTCAGAACAATGCATAAAGGACACGCTATGACGGTTTGCAAGAAGGTCGTTATCGTTACCGGCGCAACGTCTGGCATAGGGGATGCGGTTGTACAGGCTTTCGGCGCGACCGGAGCCTCGGTCATATTAGTCGGGCGCGATGAGGAGCGTGGCCAGCGAGTTTTGGAGGCAATTCAGAAACTTGGTTGTGCAACCCAACTGATGCTCGGTGACGTAGCTGAATCGGGCTTCGCCGACCAGGTGATCGCTCACGCCGCTAAAGCGCTTCGGAAGGGTAGATGTCCTGGTCAACAGCGCCGGGATCATTCGGCGCGGAAGCGCCGTCGACACTTCGGATGACGACTGGYGGCAGATATTCGAAGCCAATGTAAGCGGTGTGTTCTAGTTTAGCCGCGCCGCGGTGAAGGCGATGAGGAAAACCGGCGGCGGAAGGATCGTCAATATAGCCTCTACTGAGGGTTTGGTCGRCTGTTCCAACCTGGCTGCATATTGTGYCTCGAAGGGCGCGGTCGTTCTGTTGACGCGGGCCATGGCTCTGGATCACACTAAAGATCAAATCAGCATCAATGCTGTCTGTCCTGGCGCCGTGGATACGCCCATGCTTGTGTCAGGCCACGCCAAGCCGGTTACCCCGGACGATATCCTGCAGAGGAAGATCGACTCCAAACCTCAGGGTAGAGTGGCGACGCCCAAGGAAATCGCAAGTTTGACACTGTTCCTCGCGAACGATGGCGCTAAGCACATCACAGGCTTTGCTGTGCCAATCGATAGCGGCTTGACGGGAGGATAGGAGGGATCTATGGRCAATCGGCTATCAGGCAAAGTCGCCATCGTTACAGGTGGCAGTCGAGGCATAGGGCGTGCAATAGCCGAGAGGCTCGCTGAAGAAGACGCTGCCGTTGTCGTCGGCGATTTGCACGACGATCGCTCCGCCGAGTTCGGCAACACCAAAAGGCCCACGTTTATGTGTCTTGACGTCACAAAGGAGGCGTCGGTTCGCGAATTTGTTGACTACGTTCTCGAGAAATTTGGCAGGGTKGATGCACTGGTCAATAATGCTGGTAAGGTCGTTCATAAGACCATCGACGAACAGACTGCCGATGATTGGGACCGGCTCATGGCGGTCAATCTTCGGGGCCCGTTCCTGATGGCGAAGTACGTGGCTCCGGAAATGAGGCGTATCGGCGTTGGCTCGATTGTCAACATCGGGTCGGTCGAAGCCTTTATGGTCAATGCCTGGCATACCGCCTATGCCGCCACCAAGGCGGGCGTGCACGGACTAACGCTGGGACTGGCGGTTGACCTTGGGCCGGATGGTATAAGGTGCAACACAGTGTGCCCCGGCTGGATAGATACCGATCTGAACCGCGCATTTCTCCAACTCCATCCGGACCGAAGCTTGGTTGAGCGAGAACTATCGGAGCTTCACCCGCTTGGGCGGATCGGCTCTCCCAGGGAGATAGCCAACGCGGTTCTTTGGCTCGTTAGCGACGAATCCAGCTTCGTGAGCGGTGAAATGATCGCTGTCGACGGCGCCAGAACCAAGAAGATCTCTCTGCCGGCCACCCTGGACGAGGAGTACAGGGCCAAGCTGACGAAGGCATACTGATACGATGGCTCCGAGCGTACATCGACGATTCGCGATCATCGAGATGAGCCAATCGAGTTGGCTCGTTGCCGGAATTGGTCCAGGGATCGAGTCCTTTTGAAGAATTTGGCGGTCGCGGAGCAGTGCCTCAGCGTCTGCGCGAACTCACCCGGAAACGATCCTCTGGCTCGATCGTCGTCCGTGAACAATGAAGGGCGTTAGGCAGCGAGCGATTTCGGCCGGCTTTGGAGCGCGGCGAGGAGTAGCCACAAAAGCTGCCTGAAGAGTTGAGCAGGAGCGAGAAGTTGTAGCCGGCGGCGGCCAGGATGGCGTTGACGGCGTCGCCCTGCTCGCCGGCGAGGTAGTTGCGGTCCATCCGGTGCTCGGCCTTGATGTGGCCGATCACGGGCTCGATCGCGGAGCGGCGGCGCATCTGGCGCTTGATGGCCGGTGTGACGCGCCRCTCTGGCCGGCGGTGAAGACCCTGAACTTGTGGCTCTCAGGTGCATTGTGGCCGAGGTATCCGGCATCGGCGAGGATGCGGCCGATCTCGTTGCCGATGGTCTTCTCCATGTCGGGGATGATCGTTGCGAGCGTGTGGCCGTCATAAGGATTGCCCGGCAGCGCTTTTGCGTGCAGGGCGAACTGGCCACCTTTCGAGCGTTCGAGCGTGGTGGCGAGCGAGACCTTGACGCCGAACTCGTAAGGGGCATGCGCCTTGCCCTTGCCGATGCACTCGACCTCGGGCGCATGCAGGCTCCAGATCTTGCGGCCGCGCTGGCGCTGACGGTGCTCCAGAACCGCCGAGGCCTGGTAGAGCGGCCATTTGAAGATTGCGTCCAACTCCGCGTCGCCGGCGATGTGGCGAGCGATGTCKCGAATGGTCCGGCCGAGATAGGTCTTGAGCTTGCGCAGCGCCCTGTTGGCCCGCTTGAACTGCTTGGCGTGCGCATAACGCTGGTGCTTGATCAGCGCCAGCTTGCCGACCCGCACATAGGTCTGGCGCAAATCCATACCCACCTGCTTGGCCAGCCGCACCAGCCGCTCGCGCGCCCGATGAATGAGCTTGGCGTCGGTCGGGAACATCACGTTCTTCGGCTGCACTGTCGTGTCGACGATCACCCGGCGCGTGTCGGCCGGCTTCATCGCCCCGCTCTTGATCGCAACCGCGAGGCTTTCCTGCAGCAGAGCCGTGATCGGCTCCTCGCCCATGCGCTGACGCCAGCGCGTCATCGACGAGCGATCGAAGGGCAATTCGTGGCGGAAGAACTCTTCGCCAGTGAGATACTGGAAGTAGGGGTTCTCCACCCAGCGGGCGCACAGCTCCTCGTCCGACAGGTTGAAGGTGTGCTTCAGGATCGCAAGGCCCGCCGTCAGCCGCGTCGGCAGCGGCGGCATGCCCGGTCCGTCCGAATAGACCGCGCCGAACCGCTCTTCCAGCACCGGCCAGTCGATCGCCTGCGCCAGTCGCACCARCTCGGGCTTCATGTTGATGATCTGATCGAGCCTGGAGCGGAACAGGTCCTGCTCTCCCGTCTCGCGCTTCTCGCGTGGCCTGGACACCGTCGTCCCCTCGATTCGCCTCGCCTCAACGAGTGAATCACGCATTGGCGCACAATGGAATCGGCGTACCCATCCGGTGAAGACCGCAGGAGTGCGTATCCGGCCGTGAGCACCTGAGCACCGCCGTGCTT
>NZ_MDDT01000080.1:0-5212 GCF_001854815.1 Mesorhizobium sp. LCM 4576 | reverse complement strand
GCTCGTAAGGACGACCTTAAGAGCGCAGCCTCGCTATCATGCCATGCTCGCGCAAGGCGGCCCTCGCCGGAGGCGTACGGTTCATTGGCCCTACGGCCCTCGATGGACAGGTATGCCGCCAGAACATTCCGTCTTAGCTTTGGAGCAGCCAACGAAAATTACTTCGGTTCAGCACTTATAATGCCCTGATCCTGCCACTCTCCAGAGGCAATTGCGCCGAGGAGAAGTCTCCAACTAACCGTGCACGAACAGAGAGGGTTGCCAAATGAGCAGGGCGGCGCGCGCGGAYGCGGCTTCGGTTTCGTCGGCGACATTCGCGCCRCTGGAGAACCCCACGTTTCGCGCAATCTGGCTCGCGGCACAGCTGTCCGGTCTGGGCTGGCTGTTTCAGACGGTTGCGGTCAGTTGGTTGATGGCGACTATCTCGACATCGGACGTAATGGTGGCCCTGGTGCAGACCTCAACGACGTTGCCCGTTTTCATCCTTTCGATCTTCGCCGGGGCCATCGCCGATAATTTCAGCCGCCGCACCGTCATGGCGCTGGGCTGGTGCGTGATCGCTGTGTCGTCGATCATGTTGACCGCGCTTGTCGGGCTGGGATTCTACAATCCATGGCTGATCCTCGCCTTCAGCTGCCTGGCCGGATGCGGCGCTGCCTTCACTGATCCGGCCTGGCATGCTTCCGTCGGAGACATCCTGCGAAAGCGCGAAGTTCCGGCCGCGGTCACGCTGATTTCGGTAGGCTACAATGCCATGCGAAGCATCGGTCCGGCGCTCGGCGGCGTTGTAGTCGCCTCCTTCGGACCACTCACGGCTTTTGCACTGGCGACGCTAACCTATGTGGCAATGCTGTGGGCGATAGGACTCAATAAATGGAACGGTCGCTCTTCGCCTCTTCCCCGTGAGCCATTGACCACCGCCATTCACGATGGTGCYCGGTTCACCGCGCTGTCAGGTGAGATCAAGGCGGCAATCGCGCGTGGAACTCTGTTCGGACTGACGAGCATTTCCATCCTCGCGCTACTGCCTCTCGTTGCTCGCGACCAACTCGAGGGAGGGCCGATCGCCTATGGCGTACTGATGGYCGGATTTGGCATGGGCGCCTTGTGCGCCGGCATTTCCAACAACGCGCTGAGACGGGCGCTGTCACAGGAGCGGCTGACGACGCTCGCATGCGTCGCCTGCGCCRCCTGCTGCCTGGYGCTTGCCTTCAYGCYCTCGCTGGTTGTGGCGGCTATCGCCTTGACGCTGGGAGGTGCGGGCTGGGTCGTCACCTGGACGGGGCTTGACGTCAGCGTACAACTGTCGAGCCCGCGGTGGGTGGTTGGCCGCACGCTCTCGATCTACTCGGCCCTCTCGTCGGGAGGCGTCGCGGCCGGAAGCTGGCTGTGGGGCGTGGTGGCCGAAAACTATTCGCTCGCCCTGGCGCTGGAGATCTCTGCGGGCGCTCTCTTGTTGGTCGCCGCCACCGGATTGCTGCTCCCGATCCGCCAGTGGAAAGAGGCCGACCAGGATTCACTTGGCTTCGAAACGCCAGCGCTCGCCCTCGACCTGAAGTCGAGAAGCGGCCCGATTGTCGTCAAGATCGAGTACCCGATACCGGAGGCCAATGTCGAAGCTTTCCTGGACCTGATGCGGGAGCGCCGACGGGTGCAGAGCCGGGCCGGCGCCCGGCACTGGAACCTCCAGCGCGACCTCCAGGAACCCTCGCATTGGACGGAGACATTCCGCACGCCGACCTGGATGGACTACCTTCGCCTCAACCACCGCCTGACCGCGGAGGACAAGGAGGTGGACCAGCGCCTACTCGAACTGCAGGCGGGAGATCTGCCGCCCCGCACGAGGCTTGCGATCGAGCGGCCGACCGGGGCACCGCGAAGGCGGGAGCAGTCGGGGAGCTTCTTTTTCCGACGGTGATCTCGTCTCGATTTGGTAATCGCTAACTGCTCGAAGCGCAGKCATCATGAAGGACGGCAAAGGCCGCCGCGAAGTTCCATGGAGATAGAGCGCGGCGGGATCGATATCCGCAGCTCTACAAGCCGAACAGTGGTGCCAACGACGCGCACGCTGCGGTCCCGCGCCGAAGCGCCGCCGGGCGCTCCGCGTTGCCGTCGTATGTCGCTCAAGTTTTAGACAGATCAGCGAAACACAACGGGCAGACCAGTCAATCGGCTGTCCATTCAATTCAATTCTGCGGGGTGTTCAGCTGGCGTGGCTGCGGGCCGCGTTGCGGGCGCGTTCCGGTTCTCGCTCCGGATCGATGCCTAGATTAGATCCCGACGGATTTTTCGATTGTACATGCAAGAGACACGAATTCCTTCGTGCTTTCCCACTGCGGGTAACGCCATCAGTGCCAACAAGAGCATTAAGGACGCTTCGGTTTKGGGGAATGTTCCCCGGCTTGGCCGCTGCCTGATTCGGCATCGTGCTTGCCGTTGCCGGCGAGTGCACCTGCGCCGGAGTCTGGTCCTGAAGTACCCAGACCATCAGCCTCATCTTCGCCACCCTCCTAAAATACCGGACACCGAGATTTGATCGGAGTTTGTATGATGATTAGATTCGTTGTTGCGGCAGGTGCCTTGGCGCTGGTCGGCTCGCTCGCCATTCCGGCGGCGGCGCAAGAGACGTTCCATGGCTACGACTGCACGGATGATTGCTCCGGGCATGAGGCCGGCTACAGTTGGGCGGCAAGGAACGACATCAGTGACGAACGAGATTGCAACGGCGACAGCCAATCTTTCAATGAAGGCTGCCAGGCRTATGTCGAAGAGCAGGCGAATAATGCAGGTCGGAACCAGCCCGACGATGAAAACGAGGACGAGGATAGCGACGAATAGGGATAAGCTCGAGCTGTCTCTTAGTGCATTACGGTCAAGGCTGTCAGGCACGTGCCCAGCGGCAAGCTTCGAAACGGCGTCTCTGCTCAAGCGCAGAGCAGATTGGAGCAGTCGACGGAATCGGATCGTTCGTGCTGCCGCGGAATCGAGACGAAACCGTCAGATGCCGCATCTGTTGTGGCGCGCGTCAGCAGTGTCCAGCCCTGGGATGTAATCTGCTACTGTGCCCGCCCATGCCGATTGGACGATTCAACGCAAAGGCCGGGGGACACCCAGTGGGAATCAGAAAGCTCTGGCGAGACTCTATCGCGGCGTTCCGGGCAGGACGGGCGGGCGGAGAAGCGCTACGGGAATTTCAGGACGAACAAGAGATTCAGCGGCTCGGCGCCCAGTGGGGCAAGGCCAAGACACCTGCCGAGCGGGAGGCCGCCGGCTTAGAGGCCGTCAAATATGTGATCTATGGAGCTAAAGGTGAGTCCAGAGGGCCCCATTTAGCTGAAGAAGAAGAACTGCAATGGTCGGACAACYCCGGCGCGCGCGAAGCCTATCTGGTCAAAAGATGGAACAATCCATATTTTGGGCCGTCCAGGCGAGCAGTTTCGACAGAAGAGCTTTCCGAAGCTAGGAAGACCGATCGCGACAAGTTCCTGGTCGCGCAGAACTCGTTGTCCGGTCTAGCAAAGGAAATTGGGGAACTGCCCTCGCCAATGACAGTCGGCGACCTGCATAAAGCCCGGCAAAGCCTCGATGAACTCATCCAATTTGCCGTGAGCGTCGGCGGGGCAGCCAAAGAGGTGGCGGTAAAGGCTGACCAAATCCGCGATGCGGTCGTCTTAGCCATACGTGAGGCGTTTTCAGGTGACACGGAAAAGTTAGAAAAGATTGAGAGGGCGGATGCCTATCACAAGGACCATGTCCGAAAATTCCATTTGCCGATCGTGGCCGGTATCATCGGCATTGAGAGGATCATCCCTGATGACGAGCTGGTTCCGGCGCTCGTTTCCGAAGATCCGGCCACAATTTCAATTCTCCTTGATCTACTGCCCGAGGACGACCGCGTGGTGATGCAGGCAGCCGCTATGAAGCTGATCCTAAGGGTTCTGGAGGAAGGCTACATCGATCCCCAGCTCGACAAAAAGCTGGCCGTTCTTGCGCGTGAATAACCTGCAGGCGAGATCGACCGAGTCCAGCCGATCCGAATCCCAAGTAAAGCCCGAGGGTTGAAGGCGACCCGATTGACGCTACCCTCTACAGCAAGAACCAGATCTCCCGATGGGACTAATCTATCCTGTCTCAAACGAAAAGAGACAGGGCGAGGTATGCGCTGCACAGGACTAAAACGAGCGGCTCCAAGCCTGTTGCGAGCATTGCGAGAAGACTGGGATCAAACATGGTCTATAGCGCAGACTAGCCTACACCCATTGCGAAGCGGCTCAGAGGTCATCCGGCTTGAGGCTGCATAGGATGGGGCGGCAAAAAGGCCTGTGATCGACAAAAAACCAACCGTTGCAACTAAAACCTTTTCGGGGTTGCCCTGGTGTGCTGGATTAGTTATTGCGCACCTGCGGCTCGGTTAGCTCTGTCCCACCTCGGCTTGAAGCGCGTCGGGGACCTCCTGGGAGGATGAGCAAACCGGGCCGCCCCCCGTTTCAAGGTCGTTGAAAAGCTCTGTTATAGGGCCAGAAAGCGGCTTGGGCTCTAGCGGGGGTGCACCAGGGCTACCGGCCTAGCCGACGAGCTTTAAGCAGTAGCAACGCTGGCCGATTCGCATGTTTATCAGAGTTCGCCGTCTCGGCACCATGCGAACGCAAGAATGCCATTCATAGCCATGCCACCGTGACTTTCCCGCGCGCCGCGCTGCCGTATGTCCTCCTCCAAGTTCCGGAAGCATCGCTTTCTATTCCGATGCAGTCCTTCAGGATCGAGTACGACCGTGGCTGACCGTGCGACCTGATTACAGTACGGTCCCGGTCTAACGTACTCGCGTCGGTCACACCGTTCGCACGTCAGTTCAGTCGGCCTTTGTCCCTTGGCCAAATGCAAGGGTCTGCTCCGGCGGCTCTCAGATTCTGCTCAGCTGTCATAGCGCRTCAGTTTGTTGTCAGGTCAGCCGGGCTACGTTCCGCCTCAAGCGAGCAATGGTTGTCAGGTGATGTTGAAGGWGATTGCGACCTCCCGACTGYGAGCGAAAGGTATTTGAGYGTCGGCCCGGCCAAGGGCCTGCTCGATTTACCGATCCGACAAGGTGGTTTCTTCAGAGCTCCCGGTTCGGTGCCCTGGGCGCGCTTTGGGGTTCCTGAGCGGCGACCATGTTGGGTCGCCTGTCGTTGCTCCACACATTTTAGGCGATGCGTTGTTGCCTGGATCGGAGACG